>NZ_JBSKHT010000003.1:0-41924 GCF_057128745.1 Pseudomonas rosaeacicularis | reverse complement strand
CACCTCGATTGCACCTGACACACCGCATGCGCAGGTTTTGTTGCCGCTGCGCGCCAAATCGCGAGCAAGCTGCGCTCCTACGGCCTCCGGCCAGAATCAAAAGCGATGCGTGGCGCACAATGCCGCGTCTGCCGCCAGAATCAACGGCGATTCGTTGCGCCGAGATGCTGATCGTTCCCACGCTCCGCGTGGTAATGAATCCCCTGACGCTCCGCGTCATTCACAGGACGCGGAGCGTCCAGACCGGCGCTACCACGCGGAGCGTGGGAGCGATCACTGTGGCCGCCACAATGCCGCTTCTGCCCGGAGGGCGTAGGAGTCCGGCTTGCCGACGATGGGGCGCGAAGCGGCCCTCAAACCAAACACCTCGATTGCACCTGACACACCGCATGCGCAGGTTTTGTTGCCGCTGCGCGCCAAATCGCGAGCAAGCTGCGCTCCTACGGCCTCCGGCCAGAAACCGGCGATGCGTGCCGCTTGGATTTCAAACCACCAACGTCAACCACGCCGACACCAGCAGCAACATAGCCATCACTTGATTGAAGCGCTTCATGCTTGTCGCCGAGCGGCAGAATTTTGCGGCGCCGATGCCCAGGTATGCCCAGGCGGTCATGCACGGGATGGAAATCAGGAAGAACGCCAACGACAGCCACATCACCCGGACCATGCGGTCTGCGTCGGTGCCGGCAAATACGCTGATCACCGCTAACGCCATCATCCAGGTCTTGGGATTGACCAACTGCAAGGCCGCAGCCCCTAATGCCCCCATTCGCGGGCCTTTGGGCCGATTGTTGGGATCAATGGCCTCGGCGGGCGCGCTGAAGATCTGCCACGCCATCCACGTCAGCCACGCGATGCCGATCCATGACATGAGCGTCTGAACCTGGGCATGCCGCGCGAGCACATCGCCAAGTCCGGTGCCCACCAGCAGCACCAGCAACGCAGCGGCAGCACAGGCGCCAAACACAATCGGCAATGTAGTGAGCAGGCCATGCCGCGAGCTGTTGGTCAGCACCAGAATATTGGTCGGGCCGGGGGTGATGGAGGCGACAAAAGCGAACAGCATAAAGGGCAACATCTGGTCCATGAAACGACTCGGCAGTGATTGATCGTGCCCCGATCTTCGCCGCCGCGCGGGCCTCAGTCTGGAAGATTTGAGCAGCGCCTGCGGTAGTCCGCCGGGGTCATGCGATAGGCCCGCTGGAACCACCTGCCCAAATGGCTTTGATCGGCAAACCCCAACGCAGCTGCCACCGACACCGGCCATTCACCTCGGGCCAATAATTGCCGCGCCTTGGCCAGCCGCAACTGAATGAGATACGCGTGTGGGGCGATGCCGAATGCGGCCTTGAACGCCCGTGTCAGGCGGAAGCGATCGACACCGGTTTCCCGCGCCAGATCATCAAGGCCGATGTCCTGAGTCATATGGCTGTGCAAATAATCCCGCGCCCGTTGTGCAACCAGCGGCAAGCGCGGGTCCGGGGTGATCAGCGTGCGCCAGCGCAAATGGCTGGTCAGGCTCGACAGCAGCGTGTCGAGCGCGGTCTGACGCACGATGCGGATCTCCTCATCGTGCAGTGTCTGAAACGCGTTGGCGGTGGCCGTTGCCAGACGCGCATCGTCCGCCAGTGTCGCGGCAAAACTCAATTGCGTGGAAGCCGGTGTCTGTTCGAACAGGCTGCGCAGTTCCCGATCCAGCCAGTGCGGGTCCAGATACAGCGTGCGATAGGTAAAGCCCTCGGCATGGGGCGCGTCGCCGTCATGAATTTCGCCCGGCTCCAGCATGAACACCTTGCCCGGCGTGCTCAGATGTTTGCGCCGGCGACAGTTAAATTGCTGAACGCCTTGTTCAGTGACGCCTACCAGATAACTGTCGTGCCAGTGAGGATCGTAAGCGTGACCCTCAAAATGCGCGCGCATGGTCTCGATGCCAGACAAGGCGTCCTGCTTGAGATCAATCCAGTTTGGGGTCGGCATAGCGTCCTCAATCGAATAACAGCCGGTGCACTTTTGCATACCGTGCTCTGGGAAGAGCCTGACTTTGCGTTTCAGCTTAAAGCCAAGTCTGGAAGATTTGTGCAGTCGCCGACCAGTCGCATCGCCGCGTCATTCGGCCAGATCAAAACCGCAACGACCCAGGCATTGCCCATTGATCAACACATCCACCTCATGCCGACCGGCGTAATGCACGCGGGTGGTGAAGTTGCGAATCTGCTGCTCTCGGGTGATGGTCACCGACTGCCCGGCGGCCAGTTCCAGCGTCTTGAGCTTGAACACCTTGGCGGACGTGCCGCCGGATTTTTTCACGTAGTGGATCGCGTAATCGATGATCAGCCGCTGATGGGTATCGGCCGTCGAGGTCAGGGTGAAGGACAGGCTGATTCGCTCGCCGAGATGGATTGCGTTCGGCGTGACACTCAACCCGTCGATGCGCACTTGGGCCTGCTCGCCAGCACCCATGATCGTCAAGGCGCGGGGATCGCCTTTTTTGATCAGCGAGCGCAGTGCATGGCGGGCGATCCACGCGGTGTGAGGATTATCCAGCGGCCAGGCTTCGATCTGTTCAAGCACCCAGTCTGGGTTGTCCTTGGTGATGTCGTTCAGGTGATTGGCCACCGACTTGCGCACATAAAGGCTGTCGTCGGCTTTGAGGTTGTCGAGAATGTCCAGCACCGGCGAAGGATCGGCGACCAGCTTTTCCAGGCGAAACGACCACGGCAGGCGAGGGCGGCAGCCTTCACTGGCCAGCCGCCGCACGTGCGGGTCGTCGTCCAGCGACCATGCGTGCATCAGCGCCAGTCCTTGATTCAGGTCGTTGCGCAGAAAGTGCCGCACGGCGAACTCCGAGGAGCCGAATGCGGTGAAAAACTTCAGCGCCTGCATCGAGCGCTGAAAGTCGTGTTGCCCGTACAGCGCAACGTATTCGGGGAGGATCAGGGTGACGAATCCGCTGTTCAGGCGCGGTGCCAACTGAAAGAGGATGTTCAGCGCGGCGGTGTAGTCCTGGGGCAAGCCAGCGTGCAGGCTTTGGCTGACGCGGTTCAGGCGCTGCATCAATGACAGGCCGTCCAGGTCTTTAGCGGCGCGGGCCATGAAGGCTTTACTGTCGAACGCCGGATACACGGCCAGGGTTTGTTCGGCGATGTTGCGCAGGCGCTCGCGATTGAAGATTTCCTTCAGGGCGGGTGCTGGCGGGTTGGCGTCGGACATGGAGGGCGGTTCCTGACAGGGTGGGCGGTTGCAGGGTACACCACAGGCTGTAGGAGCGAATGGGCGGGGTCCGGCCTGGCCATAATTCTGTTGGAGCGAGGCTTGTCCGCGAAGCTGAAGATGAGGCGTGTCAGGTTAAACCGGGTGTTAGCTTCGCGGGCAAGCCTCGCTCCAACAGGGTTTTGCTTCGCATCGATGTCTGTGGCGAGTCAGGACCAAAGTGGGAGCAGACCTGTCCGCGAATGCGGTCTTTCAGGCGATAAAAGTTGTGTCAGGTTCAGGGTCCCCTTCGCGGGCAAGCCTCGCTCCAACAGGGTTTTGCTTCGCATCGATGTCTGTGGCGAGTCAGGACCAAAGTGGGAGCGGACCTGTCCGCGAATACGGTCTTTCAGGCGATAAAAGTTGTGTCAGGTGCAGGGTCCCCTTCGCGGGCAAGCCTCGCTCCAACAGGGTTTTGCCTCGCATCGATGTGTGGCGAGTCAGGACCAAAGTGGGAGCGGACCTGTCCGCGAATACGGTCTTTCAGGCGACAAAGTTGTGTCAGGCTCAGGGTCCCCTTCTCGGGCAAGCCTCGCTCCAAAAGGGTTTTGCCTCGCATCGATGTCTGTGGCGAGTCAGGACCAAAGTGGGAGCGGACCTGTCCGCGAATACGGTCTTTCAGGCGACAACGTTGTGTCAGGCTCACTGGCCCCTTCGCGGACAGGTCCGCTCCCACGGGTATCCTGCGTATTTGGACGATCCTTGTTACAAAGGGAATCGTCCTACAGTTGCTCATCCGCCCGGCCTACGCGAACCTAGTTGACCAATCGCCATCCAACACACCAATCGTTACCCAATCTCTTGAGGTAGTAATGAACAGTGTTCTGCGAAGTCTTGCGACCCTGGCCCTCGGCAGTTTGCTGAGTGTCGGCCCAGCCTATGCCGGTGATCCTCCCGTCCCGAATGTCACCTCCGGGCAAGCGGCCTTGACCCTCGCCGCCGCTACTTACCCTAACGGCGCCGCCCGCAACAATACCCCCGACAACGGCGCCATCCGCCGCGCCAATCCCAACAGCCGCCAAGGCACGCAGTCGATCAGCCCACCCGTCAACGGCCCGGCGACTGGCGTTAATCCGCGCCCGCCGACACTGGAAAACGGCGGCATCCGCAACGGCTATCCGACTCGCCAGCAAGCACCGACTCCATCCGGTAGCAGCCAGCGCGGTAATACTCGTTGAGCCGTAAGCGTCAGAAAATTCTTTCCCTCGATAAGGAATCGTCCATGCGCAAAACGACCCTCTGCCACACGATCAGCCGCAAAACCCTGATCGCAACCCTGTGTGCCAGCGTTTGGCTTGGCCTGCCCCTCGGCGCGTCAGCCGCCACCACCACTTACAAATCCGAAGAAGGCACGCTCACCGTCGATGAGGTCGCCGCCGGCCTGCAACACCCGTGGGCGCTGGCGTTTCTGCCGGATAAAAAGGGCATGCTGGTGACCGAGCGGCCGGGCAACCTGCGCATCGTGTCCGCTGACGGCAAGCTGTCGGCCCCTCTGGGCGGCGTGCCGAAAGTCTGGGCGCAAGGGCAGGGTGGACTGCTCGACGTGGTGCTGTCTCCGGACTTCAAAAAAGACCGGATGGTTTACCTGACCTACGCCGAAGACAGCGGCGATGGCAAAACCGGTGGCACCGCAGCAGGCCGGGGTCGGTTGTCAGAAGACATGACGAAGCTGGAAAACTTCACGCGGATCTTCCAGCAGCAACCCAAGCTGTCGGTGGGTAATCACTTCGGTTCGCGCATCGTGTTCGACCGCGACGGTTATCTGTTCATCGCCTTGGGCGAGAACAACAATCGTCCCACCGCGCAGGACCTCGACAAGCTGCAGGGCAAGATCGTGCGCCTGTATCCGGATGGCACCATCCCCAAGGACAACCCCTTCGTAGGGCAGAAAAACGTCCGTCCGGAAATCTGGAGTTTTGGCCACCGCAACCAACAGGGCGCAGCGCTCAATCCGTGGACCGGCACCTTGTGGACCAATGAACATGGGCCTATGGGCGGTGACGAGATCAACATCATCGAACGCGGCGGCAACTACGGCTGGCCGATCGCGACCTTCGGCATCGACTACACCGGGCAGCCGATTTCCGAGGCCAAGGGCAAAGTGGTCGAGGGGATGAAGACGCCTTTCCATGTGTGGCAAAAATCACCGGCCATCAGCGGCATGGCGTTTTACGATTCCAGCACGTTCAAACAGTGGGACCACAACATCTTTATCGGCGCCTTGTCGTCTCAGGATCTGATTCGTCTGGAGCTCAAAGACGACAAAGTGGTGCACGAAGAACGCTTGCTCGGCGACCTGAAATCCCGCATCCGCGACGTGCGCCAAGGCCCTGACGGGTATCTGTATGTGTTGACCGACGAGGATGACGGCAAGTTGTTGAAAGTCGGTTTGGCGCAGTAAATGCGCTCTCTGTAGGAGCCAACTTGTTGGCGAGAGGCACGGCGCGGTGTGCCAGATACGCCGCCTCGCGAACAAGTTCGCTCCCACAGAAGCTCTGCGTCTATGCCGTGTTTTCCGAAAACCTGTAGGAACCAACTTGTTGGCGAGGCTGAGATGGAGGTGTATCAGACACACCGCTTCGCAGCCTCGCGTTGCTCGTCAGCTTTTACAAGGGATGGGTGTCTGGCGTGCGGAATCCGGCACACCAAACACCCCATCAAACCCCCACTGAAACACCAGCGCGTAGACAAAGAAAAACACGAACAGCCCCAGATTGGTCGCCAGCGCCGCCAGCCACGAAATCTCCAGCCACCAGGCAACCAGGGGCAGCAGCAGAATCGTCAGCCCCCCCTCGAACCCCAACGAATGCAGCAACCGCCGCAGCAGCGTGCGGGTGCGTTTGAGCCGGCGCGCTTCCCACCATTCAAAACCTGCGTTGTAGAGCACGTTCCACAAAAGCGCACTGGCCGAAAGCATCACCGACAGCGCGCCGGAATAGCCCAAACTCTCGTCGTACGTCAACGCCAACACCGGCGACAGAAAACAGATCGCGATCGTCTCGTACAAAATCGCTTGAACCACCTTGCGAGCGGTGCCTTGCATGTTGCGCCTCCAATCGATTAACCCGAATTGAAGGCCACGCTACCGGCCGCTCCGCCGTGAGAAAAATGAGATAAATTGAGCGCCACTCAATTCAATTCACCTGGAGCCGCCTTGTGTTTTCCAACCTACCGCTGACGGCCCTGCGCACTTTCGAGGCGGCGGCCAGGCTGGGCAGTTTCAAGGCTGCCGCCGATGAGCTGTCAGTGACGCCGGCTGCGATCTCCCATCAGGTCAAAACCCTGGAAGCATGGCTCGGCGCATTGTTGTTCGACCGTTCGGGGCAGGGCGTGAAGCTGACCGAGGATGGTGAAAAACTCTACCGTCAGACCCACCGCGCGTTGCTGGACATCAGCCAGAGCCTGGAGAGTTTCTGTCCCGAATCGGCTTCGCAAACCCTGACCCTTTCCACAACCCCAGGCTTGGCGGCGTCCTGGTTGATCCCCCGGCTGGGAGGCTTTCATCGCGCCTGGCCGCAGTTCAACGTGCGCATCGACACGCGCAATGAAACCGTCGATCTGCTGCGCGATTCGAGCATCGATCTGGCCATCCGCACCACTCACCGCCATGACCCGAATCTGCTGCATGTCGAGCTGATGCGCGAACATTTTGCCGTTTACGCAGCGCCCGGCCTGGGGGATGTGGATGGTGACAACCTTGAGCTGATCGACCTCAGCTGGCAGATCCCCGGCACCGATGTGGTGAACTGGAAAAGCTGGTGCGCGGCGGCAGGCGAACACTCCTGGCTGGCCAACGCGCGCTTTCGGGAATATGACGACGAGCACTACGCGCTGAGCGCGGCGATTGCCGGTCATGGTCTGGTATTGGCGAGCAATGTGTTGGTGGCCGACAGCGTCGCCAAGGGTTTGCTGGTGGCGTACCGGCCTGACATTACGTTGCCAGGGCCGCGTTATGTGGCGGTATGTACGCCGGGACGCGAGCGGCAATCGCCAGTGAGGGAGTTCCTGGCGTGGCTAGAAAAAGAAGCGTCTGCCACGCCGTTCGGATGATCCGCTATCAAGGGCGACGGGGCAGCAGGCCGGGCACTGCATGCACCAGTGCATTGATGGCGAAGCCGATGAACATCACCCCGCAGATGCGTGTGATGGTCAGTTCGTGACGCTGGTACAGGGTACGCACATGGCGCGCGCCGACCACGCCGACGATGATTGTGTAAGCGAAGATCCCGCCCAGGGTGCTGACCAGAATCAACAGCGGCAGCATCGACCAGTTCAGGAGTTCTGCGCGGCTTGATAGCAACGCGGTGAAGGTCGCGACCGCCACCGGGTAGGCTTTTGGATTGGTCAGGCCAAACACGATGCCGTGCCAGAGCGGGTTGCGCACCGAGACGTTCTGATCGTCGCCGTTGCTGCGTTTGGCGGTGATCGCGCGAAAGCCCAGCCAGAACAAGAACAATCCGCTCATCACCCCGAGAATGTTGAACGTCGTGCTGCCAAACACCTTGGCGCCGATGATTGCGGCCAGGGCTACGCTGCACCAGATCACATCCCCCAGCAGATGCCCGCACAGAAACAGCGCCCCGGCCCGACGCCCCCGCGAGGCGCCAATGCCGAACACCGCCAGCACGCCAGGACCCGGCGATATCCCGTAGATAAAGCCCGAAGCAATTACGGCCATGAACAGCGAAAGGGTCATCGGGACTTCCTTGTGGGGGCTCTATAGGCGCCAATGTGTTGGCGAAAAATGTAACGCAGTGTGCCGAGGTTGTAAAAAACCGGCAACAAACGTAAAAGATGCGCCGCGCTGGTTGGTGTTGAACCCATTGGATTCTTGGCCGGATGCAAGTCCCGTGGGAGCGGACCTGTCCGCGAATGCAGCAGGTCAGGCGCTGAACGTATGTTGGATGTACCGACCACTTCGCGGACGGGTCCGCTCCCACGGTTTCATTCGTCATCCCGGTTTTGGAAACATCTCAGGAGTTTTATCGAAATGCCCACGCCTCGCCGCCCCGCAACCGGCTTCACCCGACGCCTCCTGCCCCTGAGCATCGCCTTCGCTTCGCCGTTGTTCGCAGCCCAAGAGTCGGAGCCGTTGACGCTGGACGCGGTGCGGGTATCGGGCGAGCAGGCGTCGGTGTATCAGGCCAATAGCGCATCGGTGGGAGGTTTCGGTGAAGCGCCATTGCTCGACACCCCT
This sequence comes from Pseudomonas rosaeacicularis, assembly GCF_057128745.1. NCBI lineage: Bacteria > Pseudomonadati > Pseudomonadota > Gammaproteobacteria > Pseudomonadales > Pseudomonadaceae > Pseudomonas > Pseudomonas rosaeacicularis. Next base: position 33,478 of record NZ_JBSKHT010000003.1, on the reverse strand, counting down.
GCCTCGATCAGCGTCTTCAGCAGCGAAATGCTCAAAAACCAGCAATCGAAACTGCTCAGCGACGTGCTGAAAAACGACGCCTCGGTGGGCGACAGCTACGCCCCGGTCGGCTATTACGAAAACTTCGTGGTGCGCGGGTTCTCGCTGAACGCAGCCAGCAGTTATCGCATCAATGGCCGGACCATCACCGGCGAGCAGAACGTTGCGCTGGAAAACAAAGAACAGGTCGAATTGCTCAAGGGGCTGTCCGGCCTGCAAAGCGGCGTATCCGAGCCCGGCGGCCTGATCAATTACAAGACCAAGCGCCCGGAAGACGTGCGCTCGGTGACGGTTTCGACCAACGAGCACGGCGAGCGCTATTTGGCCACTGACGTCGGAGGCTGGTTCGGCAGCGAGAAACAATTCGGCCTGCGGATCAACCTGGCCCACGAGGACATTCGCTCCTATGTTGAGCACGCCGACGGCCAGCGCGACTTCGGCTCCGTGGCGTTTGACTGGAACATCAACGAGCAATCGACCCTGCAACTGGACGTCGAATACCAGAACAAAGAGCAGCGCTCGGTCCCCGGTTACCAATTGCTCAACGGCACAGAACTGCCCCACGACGCCTCGCCGCGCAAACTGTTGGGCTATCAAAGCTGGTCCAATCCGGTGGGCATTCAATCGCTGAACATCAATGGCCGTTACGAATACCGTTTCAGCGACGACTGGAAAGGCAGCTTCAGTGCCTCGCGCAGTCGTGTGGTGATCGATGACTACAGCGCGTTCGCCTACGGTTGCTATTACCAGGCCGCCAACTGCTCGGCCGAACCGCTCACCGGACATTTCGGCTCGGACGGCAATTACGACATCTACGACTTCCGCAGCCCCGACGACACCAAGCGTAACGATGAGGTCGAGGCTGCCATGACCGGGCTGTTCGACACCGGTTGGCTCAAGCATGAGCTGACCTTCGGCACCAGCGTGTTCCGGCGCACGGTGGACACGCGGCCGTATTTCAGCGAATACGTTGGCTCCGGCAACATTCATCAGCCGGTCGAGACGTTTGCGCCGTCCGATCTATCGGTTGGGCATACGGAGCGGCGTCTGGACAGTCGGCAGTACGGGCTGTTCGCCACCGACCGCATCAGCTTCAACGAGCACTGGCAAACCGTCATCGGTGGGCGTCAGGTGCGTCTTGATGAAAAGGCCTACAACGAAGACGGCAGCGACAATCGCCACACCCAGCGCTCGATTTTCCTGCCTCAGGCGGCGCTGATCTACAAGCCGGTGGACAATGTCTCGCTCTACACAAGCTACAGCAAAGGCCTGTCGCTGGGCGGCACGGCGTCGGTGTTCGACAGCAACATCGGTGAGATTCTGGCGCCGACCATCTCCCGTCAGTTGGAGGCCGGGGTCAAGTACGACTGGCGGCGCATGAGTTTTGCGGCGGCGTTGTTCCAGACGCGGCAGGCGTATCAGTATTCCAAACCCAATGACGATGGCTCGCTGACCTACGTGCAACAGGGACAGCAGAAGAACACAGGGATCGAGCTGAGCGCCAACGGCTGGCTGACCTCGCAGTTGCAGATTTCTGCCAGCGCGGCAGCGATTCGTGCGCGGGTCGAAGACAGCGGCACGGCGGCGTACGAAGATCATCAGCCGATCAACGTGCCGAAATTCCGCGCCAGTCTGTATGCCGACTACAGCCTGCCGATCCCGGGCCTGGCGTTGCTCGGCGGCATGCAATACAGCGCCAGCAAATACGCCAACCGCGAAGGGACTCAGAAAGTGGATGACTACGCCGTATTCAACGCCGGCAGCCGATACAGCACGCGGCTGGACGGGTATGACACGGTGTTCCGCTTCACCATCGACAACCTGTTCGACAAACGCTACTGGCGCGATGCCGGGGAATACCTGGGCGACGACTACCTGTTCCTCGGCGCACCGCGCACCGCACGCGTGACCGCGACCGTGAGTTTTTAAAACGGTCGCTTCTGCCAAACGCACTGGGGTCTCGTTTTGGCTTCTGCCGAAGCCCTATGGGGTTAGCTCTTGCTTCTGCCAAATCGCGTATCCGGATTCAGGACTGCTTCGCAGCCCATCGCCTGCAAGCAGGGCTCCTACGCCCCTCGGGCAGAAGCGGATATGCGCTCCGATCAGAGCATTTAGCCCTCCGGCCAGAAGCAACCGAGCCGACCGCGTGAAGGTAGCGGCGAGACGCTTCCCATCGCCAACCGCAAAAGCGCATCCTAGGTGTCTTTGTTTTCCACGTCAGGAGCGCATATCCATGAAAATCGGTTTCGTCGGACTCGGCAACATGGGGCAGGCCATGGCTGCCAATTTGTTGAAAGGAGGACACCAACTGGTGGTCTGGAACCGTTCACCAGATCCGGTGCAAACGCTGGTCGAACAAGGCGCTGTGGCAGCGACCGAACCTGCGCAAGCTTTTGCCGTGGACGTGGTGTTCAGCATGCTCGCCGACGACAAGGCGCTGCGCCAAGTGCTGTTGGAATCCGGCCTGCTGGACAGCCTCAAAGCGCCGCTGATCCACGTCAACATGGCGACCATCGCCGTGGCCTTCGCCGATGACCTGGCGGCTCGGCATCAGGAAAAAGGCGTCCGCTACATTGCCGCTCCGGTGCTCGGCAGGCCCAACGTCGCCGCCACTGGCGATCTGAATATCCTCGCCGCCGGGCCGAGCGATGCCATCGACACCGTACAACCGCTGTTCGACCTGATCGGGCGTAAAACCTGGCGCATGGGCGACAAAGCGTCTCAGGCCAATGTGATGAAAGTGGCGGTCAATTTCATGATCGCCAGCGCCATTGAATCCATGGCCGAAGCGTCGGTACTGGTGGGCGCCTACGGCCTGGAGTCCGGGCAGTTGATCGACCTGATCTCCAACAGCATCTTCCCAGGCCCGGTTTATGCCGGTTACGGCAAAATGATCGCCGAACGCAGCTACGAGCCGGCCGCCTTCAAAGCCTCTCTGGGACTCAAAGACGTCGGGCTGGCGCTGGCGGCTGCAGAACAGGTGCAAGTGCCAATGCCGCTGGGCGATCTGGTACGCGGCAACCTGCTGGACGCCACCGCCCACGACGAAGGGCACATGGACCTTGCAGTATTGGGTCGCGTGGCCGAGCGCAATGCCGGACGCAATTGACACCTTGATGCAGTGCGCGCACAGGGCCGTGCGCGCGTAACGGAGGGAGCAACAACAATATGATCGAACTCAAACCGGCCGTCATTGGCGACATCCCCGCGCTCTGGGCACTGAGAACCCGCGCGGTCAGATTAACGTGCGCCAGTCATTATTCGGCCGAACAGATCGAAGTCTGGAGCGCATCGCCTGCGCCAGAATCCTACCTGCGCCTGATCGTCACCCAAGGCGCGTTGATGGCGCAGGAAGACGGCCAGTTGCTGGGCTACGGGATTCTGGATCGCCAGACCGGTGAAGTGATCGCCGTCTTCGTCGAGCCCGGGCAGGACGGCAAAGGCATCGGCAAGCTGTTGATGCAGGGCCTTGAGGCGATAGCGGCTCAAGAACATTTCACCCGCTTGCACCTGTTCTCGTCGCTCAATGCGGCGGACTTCTATCGCGCGATGGGCTTTGCCGCCATTCGGGACGAAGCGTACGAGCACTCAAGCGGGATCACGCTGCGCAGTCTTTACATGGAGAAGGGGTTGGCGGGGCGTGAATTGCATTGAAGCCATCGCAACCCTGTAGGAGCGAATTTATTCGCGAGGCGGCGGACCTGACCCATCGCACCGTCTGGCTCGCCAACAAGTTGGCTCCTACAGAGGTCGCACGCATTGCTTTGTTACGCCTTGGCGCGCTAACGTCGAGCCGCCACCCAACAGGGAAATCGGGCCATGCCAGGACAGTACGCGCTCCAACGCCGCATTCAAGACGGCCGCCCGTTACTGGTTCAAACCGGTGCCTTGAGCCATCGCAATGAAGACAGCCTGCACGCCCACCGCGAAGGTCAGCTCTGGGCGGTCGAACAAGGCGTGATCACCGCCGAACTCGACGGCGGCAGTTGGGTAGTCCCGCCCCGGCGTATCGGTTGGATTCCACCGGGCGTTGCGCATGCGGCAAGGGTGCACGCGGCCACCACTGGATGGATGATGTACCTGCGCCCCGATCAAGGTCCGCTGTTCCCTACCGTGCCGACCGTGTTCGATTTGACGAGCCTGTCCCGATCATTGCTTGAGCGCATTGGCGCCTGGAACACCAATGGCGCTGAACTTGCGCCCGAGCAGGATCGCATGCTGCAAGTGCTGTTCGACGAACTAAAGGTGTCCCCGGCAACGCCTCTGTTTCTGCCGATGCCCAGCAGCCCGCATCTGGTGGGCATGACCCTGACCATCGTCGCCGACCCCTCCAACAAACTGACCCTGGACGATTGGGCGCGGCGGGTCGGCATGTCCAAGCGCGGCCTCACGCGGCACTTTCGACTGGAAACCGGCATGTCGCTGGTGCAATGGCGCATCGTTGCCCGCATGAAGCGCGCACTGGAATTGCTCGCCCAGGGCGACAACGTCGGACGGGTCGCCACGACCTTGGGCTACGACAGCGTCAGCACCTTCATCTCTGCCTTCAGCGCCCAGTTTGGAGAAACGCCCGGCGCGTATGCCGTGTGATTGTAGGAGCGCCATTGCAGTAGAAATCCTGCCCTGCAGGCCAGGAGATTGTGGGAGGGAGCTTGTTCGCGATGGGATGTCTGGACTCAATAAAAGGTGGCGGATGTGCCAGCCTCATCGCGAGCAAGCTTCCTCCCACAAATACCTTCTACCGATAGTAGTCAGCCCGACCGTTGAAGAGCGTGCACTACTACCGGTGCAAACCGATCGTCTTCTCGCCTGTTTCTGCAGCCCAGCTTTGCTATTCTTCGCGCCCTGCGACCTGGGGTCGCACTTTAACTGCCGATTTACTCGCGACTTGGGGTCTCCCATGACAGCCATTCTTCGACCACGTCCTCAGCCGATCACCCGCGCTGACTACAAGACCTTGGGCCTTGCGGCACTGGGCGGGGCGCTGGAAATCTACGACTTCATCATCTTCGTCTTCTTCGCGCTGACCCTCAGCCAATTGTTCTTCCCCCCCGAAATGCCGGAATGGCTGCGCCTGCTGCAAAGCTTCGGGATCTTCGTTACCGGTTATCTGGCCCGCCCACTGGGCGGCATTCTGATGGCGCACTTCGCCGACAAACTGGGTCGAAAACGCGTATTCAGCCTCAGCATTCTGATGATGGCGCTGCCGTGCCTGTTGATTGGCGTGATGCCGACCTACGCCGACATCGGCTACTGGGCGCCGCTGATCCTGCTGGCGCTGCGCATTCTGCAAGGCGCGGCGGTGGGCGGTGAAGTGCCCAGCGCCTGGGTCTTCGTTGCCGAACACGCGCCCAAAGGCCATCGCGGCTATGCCTTGGGCGTGCTGCAAGCGGGTCTGACCTTCGGCTATCTGATTGGCGCGCTGACCGCGACCTGGCTGGCGAGCGTGTTCAGCCATGCCGAAATCCTCGACTTTGCCTGGCGTATCCCGTTTCTGCTGGGCGGCGTGTTTGGCGTGATCGGCGTCTGGCTGCGTCGCTGGTTGAGCGAAACCCCTGTTTTCATGGCGCTGCATGCGCAGCGTGAACAGATGACCGAACTGCCGCTGCGCACCGTACTGCGTGAACATCGCCAGTCGCTGCTGCCGGCTGCATTGCTGACCTGCGTCCTGACTTCTGCGGTGGTGGTGTTGGTGGTGATCACGCCAACGGTCATGCAACAACGTTTCGGCATGAGCCCCAGCGACACCTTCGCCCTGAGCAGCATCGGCATCGTCTTCCTCAACATCGGCTGCGTGTTGGCCGGCATGCTGGTGGATCGTATCGGCGCATGGCGCGGGGTCGTGCTGTACAGCCTGCTGCTGCCAATCGGCATCGCGGTGTTGTACGCCAGTCTGGTCGTTCAATGGCTGCCAACGGGCGTTGCCTACGCCATCGCCGGACTTGCCTGTGGGATTGTCGGCGTCGTGCCGTCGGTCATGATCGGACTGTTCCCGGCGAACATTCGGGTGTCGGGCATCTCCTTTACCTACAACATCAGCTATGCGCTGTGGGCGAGTACCACGCCGTTGATCCTGATCGCCCTGATGCCATGGAGCCCGTGGGTGTGCGTCGGCTACTGCGTGATCATGGGCAGCGTCGGCCTGCTGACAGCGATGTTTTTCGGCGTGCGGCGCGGCATGCAGGTTGACGACACCGGTACGGCGCCCGCCTGCCGCTAACAGCCGGGCGTCGTTGAGCGACGCCCGATCACCGACTACGCTTAATTGACAGCTGTTCCTCCAGCCATGCGAGGGCGTAGTCATGGGCGACAACCACAGTAAGAACACTCCAGGCGATCCCCCGATCAGCCCCGCCCAAGCGCAAATCCGCGTTTTGCTGACAGGGTGGTCCGTCGCCGTCCGGGAAAAAAACCTCGATCAACTGATGGCGTATTACGCACCGGACATCGTCGCTTACGACGCCATCATGCAGCTGCAATTCAAGGGCGCCGATGCCTACCGCAAGCACTGGGAGTTTTGCCTGGGGCTATGCGAGAGCGGCATGCTGTTCGAGCAGCACGAAGTGACGGTGTATGCCGACGAGCACATGGCATTCGCCCACTGGCTCAATCGCTGCGGCGCAACCGATGACCAAGGCCAAGTCAACGCATCCTGGATGCGTGCCAGCGCCGGATATCGCAACACCGACGAAGGTTGGAAGGCAGTCCATGAGCATTTTTCGGCGCCTTTCGACATGGCCACCGCCAAGGCCTTGCTGGACCTGCAACCCTGACCGCGCGCTGTCTTGATCGTTAACAACCAGCACCGAAAGGAGCACCCTCATGAGCGTTAAAACAATTCCGGACGGTCAGCACAGCCTGACGGTCTACATGGGCGTCTCGCCCGCCGCCCAAGCCATCGAGTTCTACAAAGCAGCCTTCGGCGCCATTGAGATGTTTCGCCTCGACGCGCCGGACGGACGTGTGGGGCACGCCGAACTGCAAATCGGCGACTCACGGCTGATGCTTGCCGAGCCCTGCGAAATGGGCGGTTTCGCAAGCCCCGTAAGCGGGCAGAAAACCTCGTTCGGCATGCACCTGTACGTCAACGACGTCGATGCCCAATTCGCTCGCGCCATTGATGCCGGCGCGACGGTGGTAGACGAGGTCAAAGATCAGTTTTACGGCGACCGCACGGGCAGCCTCAAAGACCCGTTCGGACATTTGTGGTTCGTCGCCACCCACAAGGAAGACCTGAGCCCCGAGCAGATCCGCCAGCGCGCCATGGAGATGTTTGCCAAGGCCCCGGCTTGAAAAATGCACCCCCGGCATGGACGTTGATGCGACCTGCACGCAGTGGAGCGTAGGTCGCCTCGCAACCAAAATTCAGACAAAAAATAAATAACGAACATCGAGTTGATGATTTGTAACAACTGATTGTAAATCGCCGTCATCACGTTTATCTTGCCTGTCTATACAACCTCTACTTGAAAATAATGCTGCTGCAGGACTTTATCGTCTGCGGCGTTTTTTTTGTGTGGTTTTGTGGGCGTTGTATTTGGATTAAACGGAAGTCTCTCTTTTGAATGTAGGACGTTTCACATCTAAGGTGCGGATATTCGTTATTTGATGTGATCGTTTTTAAACCGTTATTTCTTCACGGTGACAGCTAAAAAAACGGTTGTTGCTGCCGATGCTGGTATTGCAGTTAGCAATGATAAATATAAAAAGGATCTGGATATTCATGTTGGAGTCACAGGGCAAAAAGCTGCGGGCAGCAAGGCTTACCCAGCGAGAGCGTGAGGTGTTGCAGCTGGTTATTCAGGGTTGTACCAACAAGGATATCGCCCAGCGCCTGGGCATCAGCGACTATACGTCACGGGATCATGTGTCGGCGCTGCTGCGAAAAACCGGGGTAAAGAACCGCGCTCAACTGATAGCCACTTACCTGCCTGCACCGCGCAAGAATCTGAAAATCTGATCCCCTACATCTGACGGATTGTATTGTTGGAAGAGTGGTTGATAATGGCGTTATTCATTCATCTGATAGATGAGACTTGCGATCAAAAGACCGTATTGCGTTTGCCGGTATAAATGTTGGCGTGCATCGGGATGTGTCATGGATGAGCATAAAAATAATGAAAAAAATAATGGGCGCCCAGTCGTCCGACTTGATTGTCATGCGCGGTGTTTGTCAGCGTTACTTCAAAAGTGGCCAAAATATAAGTGTACTCACCGACGTAAGCTTTATTTTGCGCCGTGGGAGCACTTGCGCAATTGTCGGTGGCTCTGGGTCAGGCAAAAGCACGCTGCTTAATATCTTGGGGCTGTTGGAGCGTCCTGCCTGTGGGGGGCTGAATCCGCCGATGCTTTTCAATAAAACAACTAAAAAGGACGCTAGATGACCACGAACACGCGCTGGACTGAATACTCGTTTCGCCTGCTCAACGCGCTCTCGGCGCACCGGGTAGAGGCAGGTATTCAGGTCAAATTTCTCAATCTGGCCGAACAACAAACAGCGCTGTCCAGTGATCGGCTCTATCAGCGTCAAAATGAGCTGTTCGGTCCTGATGGACTCTTTGCCAGCTTTTCCACACAGGTCGCCCGCGAAGGACGGCAGGCAGCGGTGTTCAACGATGTTTCACAGATCCAAGACCAACATCGTCTGACGGTCGTTGAGCAGGCAGTGGGTTTTGCGTTGTCCAGGCACGATCGGTGCGGTGCAGTTGCCAACCCCTTTCGAGATAAACCCAGAGAAGCCCTGTGCTGCATGGTCTGCGACGAAACCACATTATTCACAATGGCGGAGCGTTACGCGGCGTATGAGGCAATTCGTCAGCTGGACAGCACTTTTTTTACCAAGCTCATCGCCACAACACGCGGCGTTGTCGAGCGGCGCATCGTGTTTCACGGGCTGCTTGAGCACTTCGACCGTCTGCTGCCCGTCGAGCAAAGCATTTATCCAGATAACTATCGCGCTGTTCAACAACGTCATCTGGATCGGGAGGAAGCGCTCTACGGCACGCTGGAACTGAACAAGCCGCTCAGCGAACTGCTCAGGGAAATGTCCCCCTTGCTGCTGCTTGAAAAAATACAGGGCCAGACGAGTTTGGCTGAATGATGTTGACCAGGAGCATTGCCAGCCAGCGCCGAACTTTTCTTGAAGAAAATGGCTATCGACCTTGGCACGCCGGCTATGCGACAGCCTTTCAGGAGATTTGATCATGCGCGTGGATCACACATCGAATACTCGTCCTGCTAACGACATCCCTGCAGTAAAGCCTGCCAAGACCGAGGAACTAACGGACGTTCCTGTAGAGCGCGCTACCCCTGCATCCACCTTGGCTATCAACGGCCAAACGCTGCTCAGGCAACGGCTGTTTTTCAGTGCTCCGGATGTTGAGCCAACCATGGTGCGGGATAAAAAGCTGATGAATGTATCTACTCCGGCTGCACTTTTTCTGACCTCGGATGATAGGCAACTGCTTGGCGATATTTACGAGTTTGCTCAGGCTGAAGGTATTGATCTGGTTTACGCAGATAGACTGGGGCATTCCTTGGCAGACTACCGTCATGCCGACGAAGGAAAGCTTATATTGCCGCACAATCGAGGTAAGGCGTATGACGTAGAAGGGCACCGCGTGTCATACAGCTTCACCGACGCCAATGCAGCCATCGCCAAACGAATCAGGGAAAGCCCGTCATTACCAACCACGCGGCTGGATAAAGGCTTCATCGCTTTCGAAACGGATCACGATTACTCCGTGTTGTCCCACAGTCACTTTGGCTTTCTCGAATTGGTGGTCAACAAATTCTCTGCCTCCACCAATTCCCTGACTATCAACGACAGTTTCAAGCAGCATCACTACGTCAAGAAAGATTACGTAGAACACCTTTCAAAAGAGATTTACGACGTCGGCATCAGCAAGAAGAATAAGGGCGCGGCTCCAAGTGCCGAGGCTAAAAGCAAGGGCTCTGACAGTGCCCCGCGGCCTGATGATCTGCAAACTGCCTTGCGCAAAATCATGGCCAAATACCTGGAAAAAAGCGGGCTCCCCACCCTTTTTGAAACCATTGCCAGATTGCGCCGGTAACTCATTGAGCACTCGCCGATTCAAACAGCTTTGATCCGGGCACCGCCGAAGTAACGCGGTTGCGCCCGGTGGATTTGGCATCGTAAAGCGCCATGTCCGCTTCGTGCAGCCACATGCTGGCGTCGGGCAAATGCGGGCCATATGCGGCGATGCCGATACTCAAACTGAGTTTCATGCCGGGCAGACGAGCGTCGTAGTGTTCGTTGACGGTGCAGCGCAGGCGCTCGAGGATTTCCGTGGCCTGGGCGAGGGTGGCGTCAGGCAGGATCACGCAGAACTCATCACCGCCGTAGCGTCCTGCGATGTCGGTCTCCCGCAGGCTTGATATAAGCGTGCTGCTCAATTGCTTGAGCACGCTGTCGCCAATGATGTGGCCGTAGGTGTCATTGATGGTCTTGAAGTGATCGATATCAATCAGCGCCACACTGGTCATGCGGTGCGAGGCATGTGAGCGATCGAACTCGACCTGCAACAGGTCTTTCCATCCGCCGTGGTTCATCAGCCCGGTGAGGCTGTCGGTGGTGCTGAGCTTTTGCAGCGCCTTCTTGTGGCGGGATAGCTGCACCGCTACCCGATAGCACACCAGTCCGATGGCCATCGGGTAAATGACCAGCATCGGTAAGCAGGCGTACACCTGAATCTGCGTGATCGCCGGGAACAGCGTCGGCAGGAAAATCCAGTAACCGAGTAACCCGCCCGCCACCTGTGCCAACGTCCCCAGCAAGAACAGCTTGGGGCCGCCTGCTGCGATGTTGTTCATCGCCATCATCGACAGCGTCGTGACGGTTGGCAGAGGGTTGAGCCCCATCGCGCCAGCCCAGAAGCCGCCAGCGATGGAGTCATAAATGAGATTGCGGCGCTCTGCGCGATAGGGCTGTTTGGACGATCGGGCCAGTTGATAGGCCGCGTGGGACCAGCCGAAACCATTGAAAATCATCAGCGCCCACGCCCAGGCGGGCAGGTTGGTGGGGTACAGCGCGGCGGCAATACAAAAAAAGCCGACCCCTAGCCCGACGCTGCGGGGCAGATACATGCGCTTGGCGAATGACAGGCCTTTACCGGAGGGGGTGTTCATACGCTTCACCGGGTAATTACGCACAATCGGGCCGAACCATCAGCCACGACCAACGCTTCAGAGTGTCGCCTGCCCGTCATCCGCTGGGAAGAGCGCTTTGCCACTATTTGGCGTTATTAAATGCCGACCGTCGCGCCGAAAAGTTGCGCTCATCACTGTGATGATTCTTTCGCGCTTGCGCCATTCAAATGGATTCTCTGGGGCGCGGTCTTCGTGAGGTTGTACGCAGGTGGGGCGGCAATGGATGCAGGGGTCTGCAATTATCGAGGGAGGGGTTGTGAGTTCCTGCTTTTAAGGCTGCAAGCGCTGCCTAAAAAGCAGCGACTATCACTTCGAGCCTGTAATCCCTTTCATCAAAACGCTATGGGCTTTGGTGTCTTTCTCCAGAGAAATGACGTTGACCATCGCCGTGCGTTTCCCGTTTGCAGCCGCTACCGTCGAGCTGATCACCCGACCACCTTCCACATCGCCAGCGATGTCCAATTGCCGAATGCCCAGGCCTTTGCGCACCATGCTTTTCTCGCCGAGCTTCTTGAAGTTCTTGTAGCTGGTTTTCTGCTGCTCGAGAGTGTCGGCGATGATGCCGTCCAGGGTTTTCTTGTCGTTGGGCGCGACTTTGGTGTCCGAGGCGAGCGGCGTTTCGGTGACGATCACCACGCGCTTGGCCGGCTTGTTCATGTACAACGACCCCGTGACGCCCGCCGCTTTGGCTTTGGCATCGATCTCCGGCATCGGGCTCTTCTCGTATTCCTTGGGCAGATAGAACACGAACTTGCCGCCCAGCATCGAGACCTTCTGGCCCGCGGGGGCTTTTTTGGCGGGGGCGTGTGCGGGCGCATGCTTGGTCGCCGCGTATAGATTTGCGTTGGTCAGCCCAAGGGAGAGCGTCGAGAGGAGCAGAACGGTTTTGAGGTTGAAAAACCGCATGAGGATTCCTTTGAGCTGCAGGTACGAAGTGTAATAAAACTGAGGGGGAGTGATCCCGAAACAGTCACGCATTCTGCCTTAAAGCCTCAGCATCTGTAGGAAAGAGTTACCAGAAATGTAGGATCTCGTTCCCGTCACGCAGTCATCCTTCTCACAATCGCGGTTTTGGCCAGAATTGGTCGGATCGACAGAAGGATTCTGTCCTGCCGTTCAACTTTCAGCGGCTCTGCCGATAAAAGGAATACCAGCTTTTCGCTGACCCTTTGCCGCCTGGAATGTCATGTCCGAAAACGCCCCATCCATCATCAACCGCTCCAGTGTGTCGCTGGCTCGGGCCTCACTCTTTAAGTTTGCGGGTCTGTTGGCATCGGTATTCGTTCTCGCCATCGGTTTGCTGTTGTACTTGGCGCATGATCTCAATCGCACCGAGGGGCTAGAGGCCGACTTCTACACCAGGAAGGCTGTGCATTCACTGGAAAAAACCGTCGGCTCAACCCTCAAGGACTACGCCTTCTGGGGCGATGCCTATCAGCATCTGCACACCCGGGTGGACACTGACTGGGCTTTCGAGCAGCAGAACCTTGGCCCGACGCTTTACGCCGATTTTGGTTTCCAAGGGGTTTTTGTCATCGATCCCGAGGGCCGTACGGTGTACTCGGTCATCAAGGGCGAAATGGCCAGCGTTTCAGCTGAAGAGTGGCTCGGGCAGCCCCTCGACAGCCTGATCAAAAAGGCCCGGGAAGCGGCAGACAGACAAGCCCCGGTAACCTCCTTCGTCAGCTTCGCCGGGCAACCGGCCTTGCTGGCGGCAGCGGCGATAACACCAGGCATGGATCCGACCGTTGTACGGGATGAAGGGCCGTCATCGGTATTGATCTTCGTCGATGCACTGGACAGTGCCCGTCTGGAGGCGATCGGCGCCGATTATGGCATCGAAGGGCTGCATGTTTCCGCCGTCAGTGATGGCCATCATTCCTCTTCCTATCCGCTTGGCGAGAACGGCGCAGCAGGTGAACTGCACTGGCAGGCGGAACGGCCAGGCGCTCAATTGCTAGGGCTGATACTGCCGTTGATTGGTGTCGCCGGGCTGCTGGTGTGGCTGATGACCTGGGCCATTCTGCGTCGGACAACCGCAGCTGCTCAGGCGCTCGATGCAAGCTTCGCCTCGCTGAAGTCGAGTCAGGCCGCGTTGGCGACCAGCGAAGCGCGGTTTCGTGATGTTGTCGAAGCCAGCTCCGACTGGATCTGGGAAATCGACCGCGAAGGCCGCTTCACGTATCTGTCCGAGCGCTTTCAAAATGTCACCGGACTGAGCAAGGATCAGTGGCTGGGCGCGCGGATGGACGACTTGCTGTGCACCGAGCTTGGCAGCTTGTCCCAGTGGTTGAGCATCCCCAATCGGCGCAGCAACATCAGTGTGCAATGCCGGTACGTCGACAACAGCGGCCAGGCGCGAATAACCCGATTGTCAGCCCGCGAGATAGACGGGTTAGGATTTCGCGGCACCGCGACCGACATTACTGAGGAGGTCGCAGCGCGTCGGCGTATCGAGTACCTGTCTCAGCACGATGCCCTGACCGGCTTGCCGAACAGGACTAGGTTGCAGGAATTTCTCGACGGCAAACTCAAGGCTGCGCCTACCGCCGATCAGCCGCTGGTCATGCTCAGCGTGGACCTTGATCGCTTCAAGCCGGTCAACGATCTGCTCGGTCACGCGGCCGGTGATCGAGTGCTCAATGAGGTGTCGCGGCGCTTGGGTGAGTGCATTCGCAGCGGCGATCTGGTTGCGCGCATCGGCGGCGACGAGTTCGTGCTGATTCTCACCGACGTCAGCTCCCAGGAGGAGGTCGAAGCGCTCTGCCGCCGGTTGATCGATTCGATCGAGCTGCCCATGCAGATCGATGACCAACAAGTATTTGTCAGCGCCAGCATCGGCATTGCGATGGCGCCCAACGATGCCAGCGAAGCGGCTGAACTGCTGCGCTACGCGGACATGGCGCTATACGAAGCCAAAGCCGGAGGACGTAACACCTGGCGCTTCTATGCCGGCGATATGAACGCCAGGATCATCGAGCGCCGCCGCCTGGAAAGCGACCTGCGATTTGCTATCAAGCACGGCGAGCTGCGCCTGCATTTTCAGCCCCGCTTCCGGATTGCCGACGGCAAGATGGTCGGCGCCGAAGCGTTGGTCCGTTGGCAGCACCCGGTACGCGGCCTGATATCGCCGGACACCTTCATCCCGATCGCTGAAGAGACCGGCCTGATCCTGCCCCTGAGCAACTGGGTCCTCAACGCCGCCTGCGAAAGTGCCGCGCACTGGCCCAAGCAGCTGTTTGTGTCGGTCAACCTGTCCTCGACCGAGTTCCAGCGCGGCAATCTGGTGGAGCGCGTTGAGCGGACACTGACCGAGCACCGTTTCGCTCCCGAGCGCCTTGAACTGGAAATCACCGAAAGCGTGATGCTCGAAGACGCCGTCGTCGCCCTCGACATCATGCGCTCGCTCAAACGCCTGGGCGTGCGCCTGTCCATGGACGACTTCGGCACGGGTTATTCCTCGCTGAGCTATCTGCGCTCGTTCCCGTTCGATGGATTGAAAATCGACCGCAGCTTCGTCAACCGGCTGAGCGAGAGCGAGGACGACCAGTCGATCATTCAAGCCATCGTCGGGTTGGGGCGTGCGCTGTCGCTGACCGTCACGGCCGAAGGCATCGAAACCAACGAACAGCTTGAATTGTTGAACGCGGTGCACTGTGACGAAGGGCAGGGCTATTTGTTGAGCCGCCCGCTGCACAGCGACGCCTTCAACGCCTTGATCGGGGCGCAAAGGGCAGAGGTGATGCAGTAACAACGGCGGGTGCCAGTCAGGAACTTTGGAAGAAAGCTTGCTCAACACTGGATACGGCATACGCGCAAACATGCGTTGAATATGCCGGCGCAAACCCTGTAGGAGCTGCCGAAGGCTGCGATGCTACTGGGGGCTGGTGCGTCCTTTATTTCACCTGCATCGGGGCAAAAATGGCCCGGATGCCCCGACACTTGGGATAGTTAGAGCAGCCCCAGAAGTTACCGCCCGCGTTCGCACCCGTGCGGGCTACGCGTATCACCATCGGCTTGCGACAGTGCGGGCAGGCGGGCGCTTCTGGCGCAGCGACAGGTTTCGGAATCGGCGGTGGAGACGGGGCTTTTACCGGCTCGGGCACAGGCTGGAAAACCGGCTCGACTCGCGCCTCAACCACAGGGCTTGACGGGTTTGGCACCGGTTTACGAGTCAGCGCGATCCACTGATTCAACGCCGCGCCATCGATCAGTTGCACGTTGCGGCCTGACGCAAAATCCCGCGCCGGTTTGGAAAATTGCCCACTGGTAATCACGAAACCGCCGACCGCCCCCTCAGCCGCCATCGCCCCATACAGCTCACGCACCACCGGCACGCCGACCTGCATCGAACGCCACTGCTTGCACTGCACCAGATACTTCTCGCCATCTTTGCGCGCGACCAGATCAACGCCGCCGTCCGGCCCGTTTCCGCCAGTCTCCTGCACCGCAAAACCTTGCCGTCTCAGCGCCTCACCCACCAGCAACTCAAACTCCCGCCACGAAATGCTTGCCAGCGTATTGCCGCCTGGGGTCGTGATTGAAGTAAGAAGATTGCGCCGTTTGCGCCGGGCCAGAATCGAGAGCAGGGCTCCGAGGCCGAAGATCGTGGGGAGGATGAATTGGCCGAACGAGGCGAACGTCTTGAACAACGTCCCGAGCATCATCGACTGAAGCTGCTGCACCCCGGAATAAATGGGCAACGGCGCACTCGCCACCGAATGCAGATAAATCCCCGAGCCCAACGCAATGGCCAGGCTGACCCACCACGGGAGTTTGGAGGCGAGGAAAAGAAGATCGTCAAAGCCAGAAGTTTTTTTGGCCATGTCCATTGCTTTGCTGAAAGGAATCGGAGGCATCCACTGCCGCCGCCATGGTCAGGTAAGCAGCACACGGAAGTAAACTTTTTTTGCCGATCGTTCCTCACGCTCCGCGTGGGAATGCATCCCCGGACGCTCCGCGTCCCCCTCAATACCACCGCTGAACCGGGACCAGCCCACAAACCCCTTCATAATCCCGCGCACTCGAATATCGCCAATGCGCCCCAACATCCACATACCCTCGCTTCACCGGATTGTGATGAATGTAATCAAGCTTCTGCCGCATCACCGCCTCACTGAAAACAACCTCAGCGTGAGTCCCCTCCTGCCAGACCTGATACACCCGATCAACCTTATGCGCGCGCTTCGCAAACCGTAGCCGCTTGAGCGTGTTCTCGGCGTTAACGCTTTCCAGATAGTCAATGATGGATCGGGCAGTAAAAGACTTGAAACCAGCCACACACTTCACCAAATCCGGCGCCTGAGCCAGAAAGTGCAGATGATTCTCCAGCACTACGTAACCGTACAATCGAAGCCCCTGATGGGCCTGCTGGAAACGCCAGGCGTTGAGCACAATCTCCACAAGAGCAGGACGAGTGAACAGCGGCAACCACTCGACCACCGTGCACGTCATAAAATGCGGCAGCGCAGGATCAGTAATCGTGTAGCGACTTCGGGCCATGGATTCATCCTTGAATCATCGTCAGCGTGGACGCGGAGCGTCGAAGGCTACATTCCCACGCAGAGCGTTGGAACGATCAGGGTGTCACTACATGTGAACACCGCCCCAGACGTTCTGCGTCCCCGCCGCAAACGCCTCAGAATGACCGCGCACTGATCGTTCCTCACGCTCCGCGTGGGAATGCATCCCCGGACGTTCCGCGTCCCGCGAAGGTGACAAATTCGTAGGACGCATCCTATCCGACAGTAATCCACATCCCTTTCGCACAAACCCTATTTCATTAGCCTCGCACCCAAGTAACCCTTCGCGCTGATTTCAGTTAGGAGCTTTGCCTGTGAAACAAGAAACCAGCCAACACATGGGGCACTTCGGTGTGTTTTTCAGGGTCACGACCTTTACCGTCATGCCTTCCGACCGCCCGAACCTTCGGACACTGCACTTCTGCGCGTCAAAGGGGGAGTCCTGGAAAGTGAGCAATTTCGTCACCGACATTTACGACCGAATGCTGGCGCAAGGGCGACCGTGCGAAATGATGGTGGCGATATCGAATCCACTGACGCGCAAGCCAGCGGAGTTGTTCAATGATCAGAACGATGCCATAACGGTCGCAATAACAGCAGTTGCGGCCGCTGCAGTTCCATCGTCGAACAAGTGGGCCAAAGCGACATCCGGTTTCTTCGGAGGGGCTTCTGCTTTTTTTGGGTTGGATTCGCGACACGCTGGAGACGTTGTGGTGTCGGTTCAGGCTTGGGTAAACGGCGGCATCGGCCCTCAACACACCTCTACGGCAATGCTGATCAAAAACCAGGGTGGCTCCAGATGACCATACCCATGATCATGGGCGTTGGCATGACGATTAGCTGCTTGCTCTTCTACAAGCTCAAGTCTCGCGCTCGGAGGAAATGGCTAGGTTTGGCGATGATGGTCTTTGGTTGCGTTGCGATCTCCACAGTTTCAGGAATGAAAAGTGAGCTTTTCATCATCGTCCTGATGACTACCACTACGGGCTATTCGTTGTTCTCCGACCGCGACCAGCTCACCAAGGACGAGGAATAACCCATGCTCTTCATCCTCGCCGTATGCCTTTCCTGCACCGCCTACTACCTGCTAAACCACAAGATCAAATACCGCCAGAAAAGAAAAGGGTCCGGCCTGGCTCTGATAGTCGTGGGCGTAGCAGCAACCTTCACACTCGACACCGTCATCAAAGAACCCTACCTCTACGCCTTCACGGTCATCTGGTGCATCGGCCTGGAATTGTTCTTCAACTGCGACAAATACCGCGATGAATACTGAAAGCAAAAAGGCCAGAAACCCGCGCCTCTGGCCCCTCACTCACCTCACCCAAAAAACCGACGCGCTGCCCGCCACCAAGCCCCCCGAACCTGCCCCGACCCCGAATCCACTTGCAACTCAGCATGCGGCAACAGCCTCGGCATATCCCGCAGCCTGATCCACGGCTCGCTCTGCCAATGCAACATACTCACCGACAACCCCGGCCATTGCAGAAAACTCAAACACGGACTGCTGTGCGTCGGCGGCAACTGCTCATCGCGCAACGCCGGCACCACCTCATTCGTGACCCACTGCCGCAGACCGCGATTCTCCGCGTGATGGTGATGCACCAGCATCGTGTACAACCCCGACTCACTCAGCAGCAACTCACTCACCAGCCCGTAATGCGTCGTCAGCGTCACCACACGACGCTGGTCAGCATCGAGCTTGCGCGTAGTGCGCTCATCCAGCGGCCAACCGATCATGCGGCTGATATCGCGGGCGCAGAACCAGACTTGGGATTCGAGGAGGAGGGCGCGGAGCTGGCGGTTGTGGCGTAGGAAGCTGGTGGGTTGGAGCGGGGCGGGTGAGGGTTGCCTGGGATGGCTTGGTGCGTCGAGGTTGAGCATTCTTGTTATCTCTGCATTTTTAGCTTTGTAGGGCTAAGGCGTCGGGAGTTAAGAAACCTCCAATGCAGAAAAGGCCGGACTTATTCCCCTTTCGGGTCTTGTATTGGTCCACTCCCGACATAGCAAAGATCTTACGACGCGCAGCCGAAGGCCGCAGGCACGTAAGCCACATTCTTTCGGGAGCGGGCAGGCCGCTGCATTAGGGTTTCTGTTGTGCGTTTCTTAGGCGCGGTGAAAGGGTAGGGCGCTCTGAGAAAGTGAGCAAGATGCAAAGCTGTAGGGCGATTCTGAAATTCAGCAGCTGATTTTGTGCTGATGGACAGGATCAGAATTCTCCCTATACTGTTTTTTTGTACAGTATTTATCGGGCAGTCCTTATCCCTTGCTGTGACACTGGTTTTCTCTCAGAGAGGAAATGAAGAATTTACAATTTGCAACGTAGGGATAGAATGGTGATCGCTCGTCACAGATTTGACCCAGAGGAAAGCTAGGTCCATGAACCTTTTTGAAGCCACAACGCCCGATTCATCTTCACTGGACCAATCTACCTATTCCCCTGATCCCCATCCTGCAGAAGATATGGCGCTCCTTCGCCAGCTGTTGGAGATCTATGACCAAGGGCAGCTCGCGGCGAAATTGAATGAGATAGGGTCGTCTCATTGTCGTGAGACCGTTAACCGCTGGGTGAAAGGGAAAGCTTCGCCTCGTCTGACACATCAGGAATACGAGCATCTGAAGTCGTTGCTTCCAAAGCGGCCAACCACGAAGTCTTCTTTTACTTTTATCGATTTGTTTGCTGGCATCGGCGGTATACGCAAAGGATTTGAAGCAATCGGTGGAGAGTGCGTATTCACCTCCGAGTGGAACGAATTCGCTGTAAGAACCTATAAAGCGAACCACTATTGCGATCCGGCCCGGCATCGATTCAACCAAGACATTCGGACGGTCACCCTGTCAGACAAGCTCGAAGTGAGTGACGAGGAAGCGTATCGGAACATTGATCGCGAAATCCCGGATCACGATGTGCTGCTTGCCGGATTTCCTTGCCAGCCATTTTCCTTGGCCGGTGTATCCAAGAAAAACTCTCTGGGCCGCAAACATGGCTTTGAATGCGAAACCCAAGGAACTCTGTTTTTCGACGTCGCCAGGATCATCGCGGCCAAGCGCCCGGCTGCTTTTCTTCTCGAAAACGTCAAAAACCTGAAGAGCCACGACAAGGGCAATACGTTCCGAATCATTTGCGAAGCTCTTGATGAGCTCGGCTATGAAGTGGCGGACGTGAATGCTCCCAAGGGTTCAGATCCTAAAGTGATCGATGCAAAGCATTTCGTCCCTCAGCATCGTGAACGAATCGTATTGGTAGGCTTTCGGCGGGATTTGAACGTCCACGGCGGTTTTACGTTGCGTGACATAGACAAGCTGATTCCCAAGCAGCGTCCTAGCTTCGGTGACGTACTGGATAAAGATGTAGATCCCAAATACATCCTCACTCCGAAGCTCTGGGACTATCTCTATCGATATGCTGAAAAACACCGTCAAAAGGGTAATGGCTTCGGCTTCGGCTTGACCGGGCCAAATGACGTCGCACGGACCCTTTCTGCGAGATACCACAAGGATGGTTCCGAAATTCTGGTGGATCGCGGATTCGTCGAACACCTCGATTTCCACAGTGAGCTGAATCAACTCAACCGTCCTCGTAGGCTTACTCCGCATGAGTGCTCGCGTCTGATGGGCTTCGACCGACCAGGAGAAAGCAAATTTGTGATACCTGTCTCCGACACTCAGGCGTACAGGCAGTTTGGCAACTCTGTAGCGGTCCCAGTTTTCGAGGCCGTGGCTCGATTGATGAAAGACCGGATTTTGGCTGCTAAATCTAAAACCGCTGAGGCCCAGCCTCAGTTGGAATTTGCGCTGCCTGCCTGAGTCGAAGCAACTTCTGTATAGCCCAAGGCGCATTCGCGCCTTGGTACGGAGGTCTCCTTGGTCGACGTCGTCGATGCCGCAACCCGCTCCAGAATGATGTCCGGTATTCAGGGCAAAAACACATCTCCGGAGCTCCTCATCCGTAAAGCCCTGCATGCGCGGGGCTTTCGCTTTCGTATCCACGCCAAGGATCTCCCTGGCAAACCTGATTTGCTCTTACCTAAGTACAGGGCCGCTGTATTCATTCATGGCTGCTTTTGGCATGGACATGCATGCAGGTACTTCAAGGTGCCCAAGACTCGACCTGAGTTCTGGTTAGAAAAAATCGGGAAAAATCAGATTCGCGACGAACTTCAGGAAGCTACTCTCAAGGCATTGGGCTGGAGAGTTCTCGTCGTGTGGGAGTGCGCAGTGCGTTCGATGAAAAAAGAAAAATCCCCAAAGCTGGTTGACCTGATAGCGGACTGGCTGATAAATGGATCCGAATATTTCCAGATCGACGAAACCTCATTGGAACCAGGATGTTCACAGACCGCATTAGCGACTATTTCGAAGGCGTAGCTGCAAAATATTTGAGCGCAGTTGATGCAGACCCCGGGCGCTCTCACCAGCATGAGATAGGCGGATTACCTGCCGCTGGCTTTAAACAGTTTCTTGGCACCCCTGGAAAGGACCAAGAGTATCGATTTAAAGCGAAGCAGATCTATATCACAGACGATGCTATCGCCCCGGAGGTTGTCGACGGCTACGTCACTTGGTACGACTGTAGGCGGAAGCAGGCGCACCGTGGACCGGAGTTTCGCTTGTATTACTTCGACAATGCAGTGACTGAGTTGCTGAGGCAGGGGGATTTTCTTCTCGTCGCAAAAATGCGTGACGACTCACTATTGATAATTTTTACACCAGCAGGAAGCACAGTAGAGAATCAGCTAAGAGTTCTGTTCGGTTTGGATCACATTGATCAAAGATTTACAGCTGGCATATTAGATTCTATGAGGCTGCTTCTTCCTCTGCGGTTGATGCTCGAAGATCTAGGTATTGAAATTAATCGAGTGGAAACTGGGGATGATATCTGGCTAGACAGACTAATAAAGAAATTTGGTGGTTCGGGATTTCCTACGACATCTGAATTCTCAACATTTTCTCGGCTCTCAGTTGAAAATGATATGGATCCACTCACACGGCCGGACGAAACAATTGTTGGCTGGATGGAGCATGAGGAAAAACTTTTTCGAATTTATGAACGCCACTTGGTGCAGCAGCGACTTTGTAAAGGTTTCGGCGCTAATGGTGAGGATGTGGATGCTTTCATTAGTTTTTCGCTAAGCGTGCAGAATAGACGTAAATCCCGAGTCGGCCACGCTTTTGAAGGGCATTTGCGTGAGATATTCAACTGCCAAGGTATATATTATGAGCAGGGTGGAGGAAAAGGATTTACTACAGAAAATAATTCTAAGCCAGATTTCATTTTCCCCGGTTTTTCATCTTATCGAGACCCGGCTTTTCAGTCCGAAAAATTATATATGTTGGGTGCCAAGACTACCTGTAAAGATAGATGGCGGCAGGTGCTGAGCGAGGCTGGCAGGGTTAGAATTAAGCATCTAATTACTTTGGAGGCAGCTATTAGTGAGCGGCAAACTTCTGAGATGCAGGCTCATAATTTGCAGCTGGTTTTGCCTATTGCTATACATTCAACATATACATCCCATCAAACCAAGTGGCTATTAAGTTTGTCTGAGTTCATCGCTATGGTTAAACTATCTCAATAGTATGATATTGATTATGGTTAAGTAGGACTGAGTCGTTGCTGTGTAGTTCTTGATACTTCTGAGCCTTATGATATTTTTCGGTGGCTTAATACTTTCGCCCTAAAATCTATTTGGGTTTGCGTTTGCCCGTATACCGAATTTTTTCTCGGTGCCATTGTAAAGCTCTAGGGTCTGGTTTGAATTTTGGATCGGTAGGGATAGAAATGGGATTTGTGTCAAGTTTAGTAATGTCGAAGTTTTTCTCGATTGCTCCCACTTCTTTGGGTACGTGCATAAAGCCCTTTTCATCAATCCAAAAAAGTCCTCTATCGAAAGCCCAGTGGTGTAGTTTGCAAAGTGCTATTCCATTCCGTGCGTCATTGGCTCCAGCGTACCTTCTAGGTATGATGTGCGCCGCGTCAACTTCTACTAATCCTGTTGGGCAGTGCGCCCCTTTTTGGCATGCTGCGCATTCGTGATTGTAAAGTTCAAGTATTCTCTTACGAAAACTCTTATCCCGGCAGTATTGAAAGATAACATTAGTGGATTTTATAGCATTGCTCTCTATAGGCTCGAAAGCTTCGGCTTCCTTTTGCATCTGTAGTTGTTTAGCTTCGTCAGCTAAGTCTCTGAACGATTCCGGTGGGAATGCCTCGTAGATAGGACCTGCAGACCTATTTTCTGTTATATCTAAAAGTTCTTTAAATTTGGGATCGCTTTTATTTATCAATGTTAGGCGGTAATCGGTCGCAGATTTTTGACTCCGTTGAATAATCATGAAATCTTTAGCTGAAGACTCAGCAAATAGTTTACGCAGATTCTTAGTTAGCCTTTTTTCTTGTTTGAATTCACCATTTCTTTTAGAGGGCTTGTTTGGCCAAGATTGTATCTGATATCTAATAGGTACTTTGCCCAAGTTTATTTTCCCATTCCACAGTTCTGCGGTTAAGGGGATAGAGACGGCTGGTCTCAGGACTGTGGGCTTATCGAATATTGTGGGGAGAAATTCTTGGATTTCTTTGTTGATTAGCGGTCCAGATTGGTGATTATTGTGACCGGTATCATTTTCTGAAATTCGCTTAAAGAAGCCATAATCCCAATCCTCGGTAGCTTCAAACATATTTATCCTTGGCGTTGAAGAGGGGCAGTTGCGACACACGGATATTGACCGTGGCGGTATGACTACCGCCACGATTCAAATTCAATCCCAGCTAAGCGCCCCACCAGTCTGATACTCAATAACCCGCGTCTCAAAGAAATTCTTCTCTTTCTTCAAGTCCATGATCTCGCTCATCCATGGGAACGGGTTAGTCGTACCTGGGTACTCTTCCTTCAAACCAATCTGGCTCAAACGACGGTTCGCGATGAATTTGAGGTAGTCCTCCATCATCGCGGCGTTCATGCCCAACACGCCGCGGGGCATGGTGTCGCGGGCGTATTCGATTTCCAGTTGGGTCCCTTGGAGGATCATCTGGGTTGCTTCTTCCTTCATTTCAGCGTCCCACAGGTGTGGGTTTTCGATTTTGATCTGGTTGATCACGTCGATGCCGAAGTTCAGGTGCATGGATTCGTCGCGCAGGATGTATTGGAACTGTTCTGCGACGCCGGTCATTTTGTTGCGGCGACCCATGGAGAGGATCTGGGTGAAGCCGCAATAGAAGAAGATGCCTTCCAGGACGCAGTAGTAAGCGATCAGGTTGCGCAGCAGTTCTTTGTCGGTTTCGACGGTGCCGGTTTCGAACTTCGGATCGGAGATCGAACGGGTGTATTTGAGGCCCCAGGCTGCCTTTTTGGCGACCGATGGGATCTCGTGGTACATGTTGAAGATCTCGCCTTCGTCCATGCCCAGCGATTCGATGCAGTACTGGTAGGCGTGGGTGTGGATCGCTTCCTCGAAGGCTTGGCGCAGGATGTACTGGCGGCACTCGGGGTTGGTGATCAGGCGGTATACGGCCAGTACGAGGTTGTTGGCAACCAGGGAGTCGGCGGTGGAGAAGAAGCCCAGGTTGCGCATGACGATGCGTCGTTCGTCGTCGGTCAGGCCCAGCGGATCACGCCATACGGCGATGTCGGCGGTCATGTTGACTTCTTGCGGCATCCAGTGGTTTGCGCAGCCGTCGAGGTATTTCTGCCAGGCCCAGTCGTACTTGAAAGGCACGAGCTGGTTGAGGTCGGCGCGGCAGTTGATCATCATTTTTTCGTCGACGGCTACGCGTGCGCTGGCGCCTTCGAGTTCAGCCAGGCCTTCTGCAACGTCGAGTTTATCCAGTGCTGCCTTGGCGCGTTTGATCGCGGCGGAGTCACTGGCGGTGACGGCGCGCGCTTCTTGTGCGGCCTGGCCACCGGCGCTGTCGAGTTTGTCCATTGCGGCTTCCGAGGCATGGCCTGCATTAGCGCCTTTGGCGGGTTCGGCGGCGTCTTCTTTGTCGAATTCGTCCCAGCTCAGCATGGTGATGAGGCTCCTGCTTGAGGACCGTTTTTGGCGGTCTGATCGGATTTTAAGATGTAGGTCGCCAGCGTTGCGTTGAGCGGAGCTGGCAACGAAATTTGGTTAGGTATTCTTGAAGGTCTTAGGTTGATTGATCTACAAAGCCAGCACACGTTGCTTCGGATCGATCGGTATGCGAGTCAACAGGGGAAAATTTCAGAGTGCCAGCTTTGCGCGTGCAAATGGTCATTTTGAGTACCCTGGATGAGCGCGGGATTATACAGATTTTGCCCGGCGCGGGTTCGTCCGTGACGGAAATTGAATGCTGATAAGCCTTCATTTTCCTTTGCGTTTTACGTCATTCCATGCATCGACGAAATGTGTCGGAATGTGCCGCTAATCGCGTATGTTGTGTTTCTAAAAGGCGCGAGACGCACTATATAGTGTGAGCTGGTCACTCGCAATCTGCTGGGAAGGCTTGAGTAGTGTCATTCCGAGCGCCCCGATTTGGGTCATGGCATTCAACTGCTCGCGGGATTGCGGATTCACAGGTGTGTAGACGTCTGGGCAAAAATATTAGGGCCTAGCTGCAGCAAAAATAATTTGCAAAAATATGACGAAATCGACGGGCGGCCAACCGGATTGGATATTGGACCGTTAGAAAATACCTAAGATTTATCCACCAATCGCATCCCCCACACACCGCTCAAACACCCGTACCAACCCCGAATAATCACACCCCACCGCATCAATATTCGCCTGCACCCACTCCCGCGCGTCCACTGGCCACCAACTGATTTCATACCCGGCGTTCACAATGATGTGCTCAAACAGAATCCGCTGCGCCCGGCCGTTGCCTTCGCGGAAGGGATGCACCACGTTGAGGTCGCCAAACAGTTCTGCGCTGGCGTGGATCAAGGCTGTGCGGTCCAAGTCCAGAAACCAGTTGGCGTCGGCCAGTGTTTTGAACAGCTTGTTGGCTTCGGGCTCGATGCGGTGCGTGACGCAGAAGTGGGTTTCGTCTTTGGAGATATCGACGGTGCGCAGTTCGCCGGCCCAGTCATAGAGATCGGAAAACAGCTGGCGGTGGATGTTTTGCAGGTAAGGAAGGTCGTAGGGCGGCAGAGCGAAATCGAGGGATTGTGCGGCGACTTCGGACAGGTCGCGCTCGGCTTGGGCCAGGGTTTTGTCGTCGGTCAGGTCCAGGCGATTGCGCAGGGTCCCGGTGCCGGGAAGGCAGTAGGGGTCTTGGCCAACGCCATATTTGTCGACCATCAGGCCGATTTTTTGCGGTAGGTGTTCAGCAGTTCTTCACGGGAGGGGAGGCGGCGTTCGGCGTCGAGCGGGGTGCTCTCGAAACCTTCCAGGCGCAGGCTGGCTGCGTAGTTGGAGCGGCGGGTTTTTTGGCAGTAGGCTTTTTTTACATCTAGCGAGGGAGCTGGCATTGGGCGTTCTCCTGGCTTCAAAGAAAGTGAGTGTAGCTGAAACGCGAACCGGGAGCATTAGGGCTCCCGGTTGGCGGTGTTGCCGTAAAAGCTATCGCGGGTAAGCGCGCTCCTGCATGGGAACGCGCTTGCTAGCGGGTGTTACTGGCAAGCCTCGCAGTCTGGCTCGTCAATGGCGCAGGCCTTCGGCACCGGTGCTGGACCTGGCGAAGCTTCGGCTGGCGTTGGTGCTGCCAGTGAGGTTTCGTCCGGGCCGTGGCCGCCGCTCGATACTGCGTTGAGCTTGCTGGTGCTGATGGTCGATTTCTCGGTGCTGGTCGCAGCCAGGGCACGGAGGTAGTAAGTGGTTTTCAGACCACGGTACCAGGCCATGCGGTAGGTCACGTCCAGCTTCTTGCCCGAGGCGCCGGCGATGTACAGGTTCAGCGACTGAGCCTGGTCGATCCACTTCTGACGGCGGCTCGCGGCATCGACGATCCACTTGGTGTCGACTTCGAACGCAGTGGCGTACAGGTCTTTCAATTCCTGCGGGATGCGTTCGATCTGCTGCACCGAACCGTCGTAGTACTTCAGGTCGTTGATCATGACCGAGTCCCACAGGCCGCGCGCTTTGAGGTCGCGAACCAGGTACGGGTTGATCACGGTGAACTCGCCGGAGAGGTTCGATTTCACGTACAGGTTTTGATAAGTCGGTTCGATCGACTGCGACACGCCCGTGATGTTGGCGATGGTGGCGGTCGGTGCGATGGCCATGATGTTGGAGTTACGAATGCCTTTCTGAACACGGGCGCGAACCGGTGCCCAATCCAGGGATTCGTTCAGGTCCACATCGATGTACTTCTGGCCACGTTGCTCGATCAGGATCTGTTGCGAATCCAGCGGCAGAATGCCTTTGGACCACAGCGAACCCTGGAACGTCTCGTAAGCGCCGCGCTCGTCGGCCAGATCACACGAAGCCTGGATCGCAAAATAGCTGACCGCTTCCATGGATTTGTCGGCGAACTCAACTGCTGCGTCTGAACCGTAAGCAATGTGCTGCAGGTACAAAGCGTCCTGGAAGCCCATGATGCCCAAGCCCACTGGACGGTGGCGGAAGTTGGAGTTCTTCGCTTGCGGCACCGAGTAGTAGTTGATGTCGATCACGTTATCGAGCATGCGCACGGCGGTGTCGATGGTGCGCTTGAGCTTGGTGGTGTCCAGCTTGCCGTCGACGATGTGGTTCGGCAGGTTGATCGAGCCCAGGTTGCAGACCGCGATTTCGTCCTTGTTGGTGTTCAGGGTGATCTCGGTGCACAGGTTCGAGCTGTGAACCACGCCCACGTGCTGCTGCGGGCTGCGCAGGTTGCATGGGTCTTTGAACGTCAGCCAAGGGTGGCCTGTTTCGAACAGCATCGACAGCATCTTGCGCCACAGGTCTTTGGCCTGCAGGGTCTTGAACAGTTTGACCTTGCCTGGGTACTCGGTCAGCGCTTCGTAGTACTCGTAACGCTCTTCGAATGCTTTACCGGTCAGGTCGTGCAGGTCCGGGACTTCGGATGGCGAGAACAAGGTCCATTTGCCGTCATCGAAGACACGCTTCATGAACAGGTCAGGGATCCAGTTGGCGGTGTTCATGTCGTGGGTACGACGACGATCATCACCGGTGTTCTTGCGCAGCTCGATGAACTCTTCGATGTCCATGTGCCAGGTTTCCAGGTACGCACAGACAGCGCCTTTGCGCTTGCCGCCCTGGTTGACTGCCACTGCGGTGTCGTTGACCACTTTCAGGAAAGGCACGACGCCCTGGGATTTGCCGTTGGTGCCCTTGATGTAAGAGCCCAGCGCGCGAACCGGTGTCCAGTCGTTGCCCAGACCGCCTGCGAATTTGGACAGCATGGCGTTGTCGTGGATGGCGTGGTAAATGCCCGACAGGTCATCCGGAACGGTGGTCAGGTAGCAGCTCGACAGCTGTGGACGCAGGGTGCCGGCGTTGAACAGTGTCGGGGTCGAGGCCATGTAGTCGAAGGACGACAACAGGTTGTAGAACTCGATGGCGCGATCTTCGCGGGCTTTCTCTTCGATCGCCAGGCCCATGGCCACGCGCATGAAGAAGATCTGCGGCAGTTCGAAGCGGATGCCGTCCTTATGGATGAAGTAACGGTCGTACAGGGTTTGCAGGCCCAGGTACGTGAACTGTTGGTCGCGCTCGTGGTTGATCGCCTTGCCCAGTTTTTCCAGGTCGAAGGTGGCCAGAATCGGGTTCAGCAGTTCGTACTGAATGCCTTTGGCGATGTAGGAAGGCAGCGCTTTGGCGTACAGGTCGACCATTTCGTGGTGAGTCGCGCTTTCGGCAACTTCCAGAAAGCCCAGGCCTTCGGCACGCAGGGTGTCCATCAGCAGGCGAGCGGTCACGAACGAGTAGTTCGGCTCACGTTCAACCAGGGTACGGGCGGTCATCACCAGCGCGGTGTTGACGTCTTTCAGAGCAACGCCGTCGTACAGGTTTTTCAGGGTTTCGTTCTGGATCAGGTCGGCATCGACCTCGGCCAGACCTTCGCACGCTTCGGTGACGATGGTGTTCAGACGACCCATGTCCAGCGGCGCCATGCTGCCGTCGGCGCGAGTGATGCGGATCGATGGGTGGGCCTGAACAGGCTCTTCACCGACACGATGAGCACGCTCTTTGGAGCGGTCGTTGCGATAGATCACGTAGTCGCGAGCCACTTTTTGCTCGCCGGCGCGCATCAGCGCCAGTTCTACCTGATCCTGGATTTCTTCGATGTGGATCGTGCCGCCCGAAGGCATGCGACGCTTGAAGGTCGCGGTCACTTGTTCGGTCAGACGGGCAACGGTGTCGTGGATGCGCGACGACGCGGCGGCGGTACCGCCTTCAACTGCAAGAAACGCTTTGGTGATGGCAACGGTGATCTTGTCATCGGTGTAGCCGACGACGGTGCCGTTACGCTTGATCACACGCAATTGACCCGGCGCGGTGGCGGACAGGTCCTGCTGGGTCTCACCTGTCTGCGGCGCTTTGGCCTGCGGATTCTCGCGAGTTGTGTCTGTTTGCATGGGTGTCTCCACGTTCTTTAAGTTTGTTTGGCCACTGCGAGCACAGCGTTCCGTCTTGAAGCAGTCGATCGACAAATGCCGATCACAAAGACTTCAAAATGGAAGGGGAAGGGGTAATGGCCGCTTCCCTGGCTTTGAAGTCCAAAGGGCTACCGACAAGCGGCGGTAGCCCTGAAAAATCGATTGCAGAATGCTGTTTATAGGTTGCAAAGGTGGTGCCGGTGACGCTCCGTGACGCGCAGATTACAAGGTGTGCGTATCTGCCATTCGCGTGCGCGGTGTGGCGGTAGAAACTGTCGCGGTTTGCGCCTGTTTTGCCCAACAAAAATGCTTGAAAACTCAAGCTGACTTGTGGTTGGCTTTTGGAGCAAAACCCTACATGTAGGGTCTGTCCCCGCTAAGCGCTACAAGATAATGCGTTTTGGACACTAATTGCAACGTGTCGCCTGTGGATAAACGTGTGTGTAATTTGTGTGTGAAAGCGGGAAAACCCGTGTAGGCCGCAGCAGGCCTGCATTGCACCGTTGGTCACCCTTTTTCGATGTTTTTTATCCGGCGGCACGGTTTTTTGAGGGCGCGAACGCTATCACAAAATGGCGCGCGAGCAAGGTCGATTTTGGTGCGATTTGGATGTCGTGTGACATGCTCGGTGCGTTGCTACAATCGCTGGCCGCACACCCTTCGAAACTGGCGCCGCCCTGTAGGAGCCAACTTGTTGGCGAGACGGTTTAGCGTGGTGTCAGGCCCACCGGCTCGCGAATAAATTCGCTCCTACCGAAACGGCTCCTTCTATTAATAAGAACAACACCCGGAGACACGCCCCGTGCAGCAAGAACCCTGGCAGGTGCTGATCGTCGAGGATGACCAGCGATTGGCCGAGCTGACTCGCGATTACCTTGAGAGTCATGGCCTGCGGGTCGGTCTGGAGGGCGACGGAGCCAAAGCTTCCGCGCGGATCATCGACGAGCAGCCGGACCTGGTAATCCTCGACCTGATGCTGCCCGGCGAAGACGGCCTGAGCATCTGCCGCAACGTGCGCAGCCGCTACGACGGCCCGATCCTGATGCTCACCGCGCGCACCGACGACACCGATCAAATTCAGGGCCTGGACATGGGCGCCGACGATTTCGTCTGCAAACCGGTCCACCCCCGCGTACTGCTGGCGCGCATTCACGCGCTATTAAGGCGCAGCGAGGTGCCCGAAGCATCGACCCAAGAGCAACGGCGTCTTGTGTTTGGCCCGCTGGTGGTGGACAACGCCCTGCGCGAGGCCTGGCTCAACGAACACAGCATCGACCTGACCAGCGCCGAATTCGACCTTTTGTGGCTGTTGGTGGCCAACGCCGGACGCATCCTGTCCCGCGAAGAAATCTTCACGGCCCTGCGCGGCGTAGGTTACGACGGCCAGGACCGCTCCATCGACGTGCGCATTTCACGCATCCGCCCGCGCATTGGCGACGATCCCATCCACCCGCGCCTGATCAAGACCATTCGCAGCAAGGGCTATCTATTCGTGCCCGAAGCCGCGCGGGACATGAACAATTTCATGCTTAACGGCTGACCCATGAATTCCATCTTCCTGCGGATCTACGGCGGCATGTTGGGCGTGCTGGTATTAGTGGCCCTCCTTGGCGTGCTCACGCTGCATCTGGTGAACAAGGTGCGCGCCGAGCAATACCGCGAGCAACTGGCCCACGGCACCTTCACCCTGATGGCCGACAACCTCAAGCCCATGAACGCCATCGATCGCGGTCGCGCGCTGTCGGTGTGGGAGCGTTTGCTGGGGATTCCACTGAAGCTGGAAACCGCCGATCAAGCGCATCTGGACGGAGGCAGTCGCAATCGCCTGAGCCGCGGGCAAGTGGTGGTCGAGCAAACGGGGCCCCACGCCGCTCGTGTGTTTCGTCAGGTCGAAGACGCGCTGCCCGGCGCATCCGGCGCGCTGTTGCTGACCGGCGAAGTGCAGCAGATCAGCGAGCAACTGGCCCGCGCGACGATTTATTTGCTGATGGACGAACTGGTGCGCACGCCTGTGGATGAGCAGCCGGCGCGCCTGGAAACCCTGCGCCTGAGCAAAGGTTTTGGTTTTGACATGCACCTGCTCAAGCTCGATCAGCTGGATGTCGATGATGATCAGCGGCGACGCATCGACGAAGGCGACACGGTGTTGGCGTTGGGCAAGGGCGGAGATTCGATCCGCGTGCTGTCGGGTGTGGGCGAGACGCCCTGGGTGCTGGAGATCGGCCCGCTGTACCAGATGAATCCCTATCCGCCGGAGCTGTTGATATTGATCGCCTTGCTGGGCCTGTGCTTCATCGGCCTGGTGGTTTATCTGTTGGTGCGCCGGCTCGAACACCGTTTGCGCGTGCTGGAAGCGGCCGCCACGCAGATCGCCCAAGGCAGTCTCGACACCCGCGTTCCGCCTGCGGGCAGCGATTCGGTTGGGCGGCTGGCGACAGCGTTCAACGGCATGGCCGAGCATTTGCAGCGTTCGCTCATGATTCAGCGCGAACTGGTGCGGGCGGTGTCCCACGAACTGCGCACGCCGGTGGCGCGCTTGCGCTTCGGGCTGGAGATGATCGGCGACGCCGCCACGCCCGAGGCGCGGGAGAAATACCGGATCGGTATGGACAACGATATTCAGGATCTCGACAAGCTGGTGGACGAGATGCTGACCTACGCCCGGCTTGAGCAAGGCGCGCCGAATCTGAATTTCCAGCGAGTCGATCTGGAAGCGTTGATCGACCAAGTGATCGGCGAGCTGGCGCCGCTGCGGGCCAATGTTCGGGTGTCGCGCGGGGAGTCGGTTCAGGTCATGGCGTTCGAGATTGATCCCGGCAGCGAAGAGGCGTGGGTGGACGCCGAGCCGCGCTATCTGCATCGGGCGCTGCAGAATCTGGTCAGTAACGCCATGCGTCACGCGCAATCGCAGGTTCGCATCAGTTATCACCTGGGGGCCGAGCGCTGTCGGATCGATGTCGAGGACGATGGCCCCGGCGTACCTGAGAGCGCCTGGGAGCGGATTTTCACGCCGTTCATGCGCCTGGATGACAGCCGAACCCGGGCGTCGGGCGGGCATGGATTGGGGCTGTCGATTGTGCGGCGCATCATTTATTGGCACGACGGGCGGGCGCTGATCGGTCGCAGTGAAACGCTGGGCGGTGCATGTTTTAGCCTGGCTTGGCCGCGTCGGCAGGGTAACGCGTGAGGCCTGAGTTGTTGGTGGGTGATTTGGCACGTTTTAGTGAATCGCTGCTGGCGGACGATGATCCGAGGCCGGTAATTGCCGTGCCGGAACTGTTGCTGCCCGAAACGCTGGACCGGTTGCTGCTGCGCGTCTATGGCTCGGAACTGATGCCGAGCCAGTTGCCGGTGCTGGTGTCGCAGTGGTCCAAGTATTACTTCATGCAGATTATTCCGCCGCTAGTTGTAGCGGGTCTGGTGCAGGGTTGGCGTGGCTCGCTGGAGCTGGATCAGGTTGTGTTTGCGCTGGATGAGCGCGGAGTACTGGACGGCGTAAGGTTTTTGGATGCTGGCGGTTGTCGCGTGGGCGAGTGGGGCGATCCATTTGAGCGATTCGATTTTTTGCTCGATCACTTGCAACAGGTGATTGCGATGTTGAGCACCTATGGCGGTGTCGCGCCAAGCGTGTTGTGGGGCAATGCAGGGGATTATCTGGAAACCTGCCTGACCCAATTGGCGCAGGTAAGCGATGTGCCCTTGGATGCGGGCCTTGTGCTGTTGCATGAGCGGATACGACCCGATGGACGACGTAATCCTCTGTTCAAGGCAATTACCTATATAGAAGGTCCGAACGGTTTGCGGCGCCAGCGGCGCAGTTGTTGTTTGAGTCACCGGGTGGCGTGGGTGGGGCGGTGTGAGCATTGCCCGTTGATTGAATAAAGACGCATCGTTTTCGCCGGGGCCGCTTCGCAGCCCATCGCCTGCAAGCAAGGCTCCTACGCCTTCGGCAGAAGCGGGACTGCGGGGGGCGACATGTCGTTTTGACTCTGCCTGGGATGCGGCGCGCAACGTGGCTTTTGATTCTGCCTGGGATGCGGCGCGCAACGTGGCTTTTGATTCTGCCTGGGATGCGGCACGCAACGTGGCTTTTGATTCTGCCCGGAGGGCGTAGGAGCGCAGCTTGCTCGCGATCTGCCGGGCACCGGCAGTAGAACTTGAGCGTGCGGTGTGTCAGACAAACCGAGGTGGCCGGTTTGGGGCCGCTTCGCAGCCCATCGCCTGCAAGCAAGGCTCCTACGCCTTCGG